>VEPM01000001.1:264932-266067 GCA_012026795.1 Candidatus Methanoperedens sp. | reverse complement strand
GGGGGGGGTGGGGTCATGGTAAGGTTTGATTAATAATAGTGGATTTTATAAAATTCCATATCGTCGCATGAGTTTTCCATTCAAAGAGCAAATTAGTAATATAACCTAAAATAATAGTTATTATTGCCACAACTATTGGTTTAAATAATTTTTCATAAAAAGGAGAGGGAGAATCATATAAAGCTTTTTCTTCAGGCATTGGTATGCCTTTGCTCTTGGAGTAAATTCTTAGAATCTCATTCGCAGGGTCTATAATATTCCTGAGTCCACCCTCCACTTTTGAGCTAACATCCTCTAAAGTTTTGTAACAATCCTTCAGCCTTTTTTTCTGAGGAGATGATTTTCTCGTTGTATAATATGCAAGTTCATCTACACATTTGATCAACTCCTTCAATGCTAATATTAATGCAACGCCTTTCTTTGAATCTATATTAATGTAAATCTTCTTCGACTTTTCAAGCTTGATATTCCACTCATTTTTATTTAGATAGGGATTCTTATTATGTGCAACCTCCTCCAGTGCCATGAGTACTTGAGAAAATACTTCCATTACGGAATAACATGCTCTGCATGTTTCTTCCGTTCCTCCAGCAGGGCAAACAGAAGCTTTTTTATAGAACTCTGATGCTTTTTTCAGATCATCAACCAGTTCCTGATTGGATTTGTGTTCTTTTCTAATAAGTGACTGGGCTTTGCATACATTGCCCTTCAGTTCAAGTGCATGTTTTATTTCGCCCTTCAGTTCAAGTGCATGTTTTATTTCGCCCTCAACAGTTTCTGAGGCTTTAAGGTAGGCTTCACCTGCTTGATTAATGTCTTTACTGCTTTCCTTATATCTATTTCTTTCTAAGTTCTTATCAGCATATCTTTGATAAAACCATGCTTTGGCCAAATAGGATTCCGTGTATCGAAATGCTTTTTGGAACATATCAGATGCTATTTTTGTTTCTTCCCATGCTTTATCTCTTTTATCACTATCTATTAGAAAAAGACCATAAGCGCCATGTGCTTCTATTAAACTCGGGTTCGCAGCTATCGCCTGTTTATAATGTTCTTCTGCTTCTGTTTTCCGGTCAAGTTCAGATAGCAAATTGGCGTAATTATAGTGCGCCTCCGCGTAATTCGGGTTCGCAGC